>NZ_JBHSQS010000002.1:0-19266 GCF_042658605.1 Micromonospora vulcania
TCGCCGTGCGCTACGAAGCCACCCTCACCATCGCCGCCATCAACCAATGGCTTCGTGCCCTACGAAACACGGCCTAGGTGGACGCGGCGACGGCCCGCCCCCAGGCCGTCGGGCCGTCCAGCCCGGCTAGATCGATCATGGTCGCTGAAGTTGTCGTACACGTGTTCTAGTGTCGGGGTGTGGTTGAGGAGTTGGCGCAGGCGCAGTCGGCAGTGGCCGCGTGCGTCGACGTGCCGGCGTGGGCGTTGACCGAGTCGGATCTTGTCGCGGCGCTGGATGCGGCGCATCGGCTTGAGCAGCGTCTGGCGGCGGTGAAGCTTGCTCTGGTGCGGGAGGTGCACGGGCGTGGCACGGCCGTGGCGCAGGGCGCCTCGTCGACCGCGGTGTGGCTGCGTGAGCGGCTACGGATCGCGATGCCGGCCGCACGTCGGCTGGTTGACCTCGCCGGCATGCTGGACGCCGGCGCCCCGGGGGTGCGGGCGGCTCTGGCCGCCGGGGACATCAGCGTGCAGCAGGCTCGGGTCATCGCCGACACGGTCGAGACCGTGCACGCCGCCGCTGGCGTCGAGGCCGCCGACAAGGCCGCCGGTGTGCTCATCGAGTGGGCCGGGCAATTCGAGCCGACCCTGCTGCGCAAGCTGAGCACCCGCATCCTCGAGCACGTCGCCCCCGAAATCGCTGACGCCGCCGCTAGAGCCGCGCTCGACGCCGAAGCCCAGCGAGCCGCCCGAGACCGACACGTCACCCTGTCCGAACAACACGACGGCAGGCTGCGGCTGACCGGCAGCCTCGACGCCGAAACAGCCGGCCTGCTGCGCGCGGCGATCGACCCGTTGACCGCACCATCGGGTCCCGACGATGCACGAACCCCGGGGCAACGCCGCCACGACGCCCTCGCCGACCTGTGCCGACTCGCCCTGCGCACCGGCGAGCTACCCGCACACGGCACCGAACCCGCACAGATCGTCATCACCACCCACTACGACACCCTCACCCAGCACCTCAACGCCGGCACCCTGGACACCGGCCTGCACCTCACCCCCGACACGGTCCGCCGCCTCGCCTGCGACGCCGCGATCCTGCCCACCGTCCTCAACACCACCGGCCAGGTCCTCGACGTCGGCCGACAACGCCGCCTCATCACCGGCCCACTACGCCGCGCCCTGGTCATACGCGACCGCGGCTGCACCTTCCCCGGCTGCGACCGCCCACCCCGCTGGTGCGACGCCCACCACATCCACCACTGGACCAACGGCGGCACCACCAACCTCCACAACGCCGTCCTACTCTGCGGCCACCACCACCGACACATCCACCACAGCGACTGGACCGTCCGATTGGCCGGCGACGGCCACCCCGAATTCGTTCCACCCGCCTGGCTCGACCCCGACCAGCTACCCCGCCGCAACCACTACCACCGACGAACGTGACCGCAATCGTCCCGCCGGGCATGACCTGGCCACGGTGAGGATCGCCAGGGCCAGTATCAGCGCGCGTCCGACTAGTGTCCCGCGGCACAGCCCTTCCGGAAACCGGCGATCGACGTACCCCGACCTGTGCATCCACCCGCGGTCGGCGAGCATCGGGAGGCGGACTGTGACGGGCGCCGCACCGCACCGGCCATCGGCGTGCCTGCTTCGGCTCCTAGGGTCGAGGTGTGCACACCATTGCGGGGGGACGCGGCCGCTGGCGTTCGGTGTCGCCGCTGCCGCCGCCCGGTCGGCTCCGCACGCTCGCGCTGGCCACGCTCGCCAACACGGTCGGCACCGGGCTGTGGGTGACCGGGGTCGCGCTCTACCTCACCCGCGTCGTCGGGCTGAGTCCGACGAAGGTCGGGCTCGGGCTCACCCTCGCCGGCCTGGTCGGGCTCACCGCCAGCGTGCCGCTCGGCGCTCTGGCCGACCGGCGTGACCCGCGAGCCCTGCGGGCGGTCCTCCAGGTCGGGCAGGCTGTCGTCGCGTCCGCGTACCTGCTGGTGGACTCGTTTCCGGTCTTCCTGGTGGTGGCCACACTGGACGCGCTGCTGGTCTCCGGCAATCTGGCGGTCCGCGCCGCGCTGATCGCCGCCGTCGCCGGTCCGGAGGGACGGGTGCAGGCCTTCGCCACGCTGCGGGCGGTCGCCAACCTCGGGATCGCCGTCGGTGCGGGGCTGGCCGGGTTCGCGCTGGCGGCGGACACCGGGTGGGCGTACCGCCTGCTGGTGGTCGGCAACGTCGCCACCTACCTGGTCTCGGCGGCGCTGGTGCGGCGACTGCCGGCGTACCCTCCGACTCGGCGGCCCGTACGGCAGGGACCGGGCCGAGCGCTGCGGGACGGGCCGTTCCTCGCCGTGGCGGGGGCGTCGGCGGTGCTCTCCCTGCACTCGGTGGCGCTGACGCTGGTGCTGCCGCTGTGGGTGCTGGCCCGTACCGACGCGCCACCGGTGACGATGTCCGCCGTGCTGCTGGTCAACACGCTGCTCACCGTGCTGCTCGCGGTGCGGCTCAGTCGAGGCGCCCAGCACGCGACGCCCGCGGCGGCCACCATGCGCAGGGCCGGATTGGTCCTCGCGGCGGGCATGCTGCTGTGGGCCGCCATCGGCGCGGCGCCCACCCCGGTGGCCGTCGGCCTGCTGCTGGGCGCTACCGCGGTCTACACCGTCGGCGACCTGTGGCACATGGGCGCCGGGGCGGCACTGGCCTACGACCTCGCCGCCCCGGACGCCCTCGGCGCGTACCAGGGGGTGGACGGCCTGCTCGGCGGGCTGGCCCGCGCTGCCGCGCCGGCCTTGCTGACCTGGCTGGTGCTCGGCGGGGGCACGGCCGGTTGGCTGGTGCTGGCCGGGCTGCTCGCGGTCACCGGCCTGGCCGTGCCGCCGCTCACCCGACACGCACTGGCCAGTCGAGTGGACGGCCCGCCGGCCGGGCAATCAGTTGATCGCGCCCGCGATCAGCCGATCTCCTCGTCGACGTAGCACCAGCGCCAGGCCTCGCCGGGCTGTACCGAGCGGATCACCGGGTGGCCGGTGGACTCGAAGTGCTTCGTCGCGTGCTGGTTCGGTGACGAGTCGCAGCAGCCGACGTGCCCGCAGCTCAGGCAGGCCCGCAGGTGCACCCAGTCGGCGTCGCCGATGGCGACGCAGTCCGGGCACTCGTCGGTGGTGACCGGCTCGACGGCACCGGGCTCGGTCAGGTGTGTGCAGCTCACTTCTCGGCCTCCTGCCGCAGCAACGACTCTTCCAGGTCCAGGTCACGATAGGCCTGCACCAATACCTCCTCGGGGATCCGACCGGCGTCCCGGGCGGCCCGGAAGACGTCCCGCTCGGCGTCGATCATCTCTTGTCGGAGCCGACCGTACGCCTGCGACGGGGTCTCCCGCTCGGCGCCGCCGAGGCGTTCCCAGGCCAGGTTGGTCCGGTCGTCGAGCAGCCGGCGCAGCCGGTCCACCACCGCCGCCGGTGCGCTGTCGGCCAGCTCGTCCAGGCGGTCGCGGGCGGCGCGGCTGGCCTGCTGCTGCACCCCGGCGGCCGACAGCGCGTCCTGCACCGGGTCGTCCTGCGGCAGTTTCAGCCTGCGGGCGACCAGCGGCAGCGTGGCCCCCTGACCGACCAGGGTGACGACGATCACCGCGAAGGCCAACCAGATGAACAGCGCCCGAGGGTACGGCGCATCGTCGGCCAGGGTCAGCGGCAGCGCCAGCGCGGCGGCCAGGGTCACCACCCCGCGCATACCGGCCCAGCCGACGACGATCGGGAACTTCGGCGACGGGGCCGCGTCCCGACGGCGGATCCGGGGCACCAGCCGGGCCAGGTAGACGGCCGGGAAGAGCCAGACGAACCGGGCGAGGACGACGGTGGCGAGCACCGCGACAGTAATCAGCGTGAGTGAGCCGGCCGGCTCGTCGAGGTCGCTGAGCACCTCCCGTAGCTGGAGCCCGACCAGCAGGAAGACGAGCCCTTCCAGCAGGAACCGGGCCAGCCGCCAGAACGCGCCGACCTGCAACCGGGACGCCGCCGAGAGCAGCTGGGGCAGCTTGTGGCCGAGCGCCAGCCCGGTGACCACCACCGCCACGACGCCGGAGGCGTGCACCTCCTCGGCGGCGAACACCACCGCGAACGGGATGATCAACGACAGGGCGTTGTCCAGCAGCGGGTCGCCGATCCGTCGGTGCAGGAAGCCGAAGACCAGCGCCCCGAGGGCGCCGATCAGGATGCCGCCGCCGGTGGCCCGCAGCACCTCGATGGCGACCTCGGAGGTGCCGACCGCCTCGCCGATGGTGGCCAGCGTCGCGACCCGCAGCAGCACCAGCGCGGTCGCGTCGTTGATCAGGCTCTCCCCCTCCAGGATGGTGACCACCCTTCGGGGCAGGCCGACCCGCCGGGCGACCGCGGTGGCGGCCACCGCGTCGGGCGGCGCGACCACCGCACCGAGGGCCAGGCAGATCGCGAACGGCACCTGGGGCAGCAGCAGGTGCAGCACGACGCCGACCACGAACGCGGTGAACAGCACCAGGCCGACCGCGAGCAGCAGGATCGGCCGGATGTTGTTCTTGAACGCCGGCACCGAGGTCTCCAGCGCGGCGACGTAGAGCAGCGGCGGCAGGATGCCGATCAGCACCAGCTCCGGATCGAGCCGGACGTGTGGGAAGCCCGGCACGAAGGAGAGCGCCAGACCGAGTACGACCAGCAGGATCGGCGCGAGCAGGCCGAGCCGGCGGGCCAGTGCCGCGCCCAGGGTGGCGACCGCCAGGAAGACGACGACCGGAAACAGGCTTTCCATGGGGTACGAGCCTAGGGTGCCGTGAACCAGACTCCGATCACCCGGCCGTACGCAGCTTCGGCAGCACCTCGGCACCGAACGCGTCGACGAAACCGCGCTGCTCCTGCCCGACGTGGTGCAGGGCGATCTGGTCGAAGCCGAGTTCCACGTACTCCTGCAGCCAGCCGACGTGCCGGCCCAGGTCGGCCGAGATGTTGACCACCTCGGCGACGCGCTGCGTCGGCACGTCGGTCGAGACCGCGTCGAAGTGCTCGGCGGTCTCCAGGTCCCAGCAGACCGGCGGGGCGAAGACGTTGCTGCGCCACTGGTCGTACGCGAGTGCTTCGGCCTGCGCCTGCTCCGGCGCCCAGCTCACGTGCACCTGGAGGTGCAGCGGCCCACGCCCACCGGCCTCCCGGTACGCGTCGATCATCTCGCGCAGGTGGGCCACCGGGGCGTTCACGGTGATCAGCCCGTCCGCCCACTCGGCGCACCAGCGGGCGGTGGCCACGCTGACCGCGGCGCCGACCAGCGCGGGTGGCTCCTCGGGGCGGGTCCACAGCCGGGCCCGGTCCACCCGGACCAGGCCGTCGTGGCTGACCTCCTCGCCGGCCAGCAGCGCCCGGATCACGTCCACGCACTCGCGCAGCCGGGCCGCGCGAACGTCCTTGCGGGGCCACCGGTCGCCGGTGATGTGCTCGTTGCTGGCCTCACCGGTGCCGAGCGCGGCCCAGAAGCGGCCCGGGTACATCGCGCCGAGGGTGCCGATCGCCTGCGCGATGATCGCCGGGTGGTAGCGCTGGCCGGGTGCGTTGACCACGCCGAACGACAGGTTGGTGGCCTGCAACGCGGCACCGAGCCAGGACCAGGCGAAGCCGGACTCGCCCTGCCGGGCGCTCCACGGCGAGAAGTGGTCGGAGCACATGGCGGCGTCGAAGCCGGCCCGCTCGGCGTGCGTCACCGCCTCGAGCAGGGCACGGGGGTGGATCTGCTCATGCGAGGCGTGGAACGCGAACACCGTCATGGGGACAGTTCCTACCCACCCCCAAGTAGGGACATGCGAGTAAGGAAGGGCTCCTTGTTAACGCCTGCGGTAGAGCAAGGGTCCCTTCCTAACAACCGCCGGACCTCCTACTCGGAGTGCGCGCCAGCGCCGGCCGAGGCGACACCCTCGCCGACCCAGACCGTCTTGATGTTGCAGAACTCGCGCATGCCCAACTCGGACAGCTCCCGGCCGTAGCCGGAGTTCTTCACGCCACCGAACGGCAGCTCCGGATAGGAGGTGGTCATCCCATTGATGAAGACGTTGCCGGCGTCCAGGTCGGTGGCGAAGCGCTCCTGTTCGGCCGGGTCCCGGGTCCAGGCGTTCGAGCCCAGCCCGAACGCGGTGCCGTTGGCCACCTCGATCGCCTCCTCGTAGGAGGAGACCCGGAACAGCCCGGCGACCGGCCCGAACACCTCCTCGGTCCACATTCGCATCTGCGGGGTGAGGTCGGTGACCACCGTCGGCGGGTAGAACCAGCCGTCACCGGCCGCCGGCTCGCCGCCGCAGAGCACGGTGGCGCCGTGGTCGACCGCGTCGCGTACCTGGGCGTGGATCTCGTCGCGGCCGCGCTCACTGGCCAGCGGGCCGACGTCGGTGTCGGCGTCCATCGGGTCGCCGACCCGCAGGGCGGACATGTTCGCGGCGAACTTCTCGGCGAAGGCGTCGAAGACGTCGGTGTGCACGATGAACCGCTTGGCGGCGATGCAGGACTGGCCGTTGTTCTGGCAACGGGCGGTGGTGGCCACCTGGGCGGCGAGGTCCACGTCGGCCGACGGCATCACCACGAACGGGTCGCTGCCACCCAGTTCCAGGACAGTCTTCTTGAGTTCCCGGCCGGCGATCTGCGCGATGGAGCGGCCGGCGCCCTCGCTACCGGTGAGCGTCGCGGCGCGTACCCGAGGATCGCTGAGGATCCGGTCGACGGCCTCCGAGCCGACCAGCAGGGTGGTGAACGCGCCCTCGGGGAAGCCGGCCCGGCGGAACACGTCCTCCAGCAGCAGCGCGGTCTGCGGCACGTTGGAGGCGTGCTTGAGCAGGCCGGTGTTGCCGGCCATCAGTGCCGGGGCGGCGAAGCGCAGCACCTGCCAGAGCGGGAAGTTCCACGGCATCACCGCGAGCACCGCGCCGATCGGCTGGTAGCGGATGAACGCCCGGGTGGCCTTGACCGCTTTGGCGTCGGTCGGCTCGTCGGCGAGGAACGACGGTGCGCGGTCGGCGTAGAAGCGGCAGGCGGAGGCGCATTTGGTCACCTCGGCCTGCGCCGCGACGTACGTCTTGCCCATCTCCGTGGTCATGATCCGGGCGATCTCGTCGCGCTCGGCCTCCAGCAGGTCGGCCGCCGCCCTCATCCACCGGGCCCGCTGGTCGATGGTGGTGGCGCGCAGCTGCCGGTACGCGAGGTCGGTGCGCTCGATGGCGGCGTCGATCTGCTCGGTGGACATCGCTTCGTAGGTCTTGAGTACCTGGCCGGTGGCGGGGTTGGTGGTGGCGATGGGCATCTCGTCCTCCTGATCACTCGAACAGCGAGTGTCGTACGCCCGGCTCCTCGCGGCGGCGGGCGGCGCGGCGGCGCTGGATCACGACCAGATCGACCACGGCGACCACGGCGAAGATCGCGCAGAGGACGCCGAGCCAGGCGATGCCGGCCCAGAACGCCAGCACCGCGAAGAGCACCATGATCACCAATCCGAAGCTGGCGAGGGTGAGCCGGAGGTTCAGTGCGCTGTTCGCGTGGCCGACCGTGCCACGGGCACGCCGGGGCTGCGATCTCGTCATGCCCTTCGAGCTACCCCCGTTCCGCGCGCTTAACCGGCCACGGGTGGCCGGTCTGGCTCCCCGTGCCGGCTTATAACACCTCTGTGGCGCTGTGCGCGCGCACTGCCGCATACCCGACAGCGACTCCCCGACGTACCGCGTCCTACGCATAGAGTTACCGCGCCGTCGCTCTGTGCTGCAAGACAGGGGAAGTCATGCCTCGACGCTGGGTCGCCGCCCTGGCCTGCCTCGCGGCGCTGGTCGCCCTGGCCTGCGAGGGCGGCACTTCCGCGACACCACGCCCCTCTCCGGGCACTCCGAAACCCGGCACACCGGGCGGCATCGCGGCACTCGGCGACTCGATCAGCACCGGCTTCGCCTCCTGCGTGGTGCTCACCTCGTGCGAGCGCAATTCCTGGTCGACCGGGGACGGCCTGCGGGTCGAGAGCCACTACCGGCGTCTGCTCGGCCAGAATCCGGCGATCCGGGGACGGGCCTACAACCACGCCCGGCCGGGCGCCCGGGCCGACGCCCTGGAGGGCCAGGCCCAGGCAGCGGTACGCGATCGCGCCGACTACGTCACCGTGCTGATCGGCGCCAACGACGTCTGCCGGGGCGGGGTGGACGCGATGACTCCGGTCGCCACGTTCCGGGCCGACGTCGACCGGGGCCTGCGGGCCCTGCGGACCGGCCGACCGAAGGCCCGGGTGCTGGTGGTGAGCATCCCTGACCTGTACCGGCTCTGGGAGGTCGGGCACAGCGACGCGCGGGCGACGCGCGCCTGGCGGCGGGGCGTGTGCCCGGCGCTGCTGGCCAACGCGACCTCGACGGCGCCCGCCGACAAGGCCCGCCGGGCCGCCGTCCGGGACCGGATCGACGCGTACAACGACCAGTTGGTGGCGGCCTGCCGGGCGTACGGGTCGCGGTGTCGGAACGACGGCGGCGCGGTGCACCGGGTCCGGTTCACCCTGGACCTGCTGAACCCGCTGGACTGGTTCCACCCCAACGCCACCGGGCAGGGTCGGCTCGCCGAGGTGACCTGGCGGGCCTCCGGCCTGGCCAGCTGAGCGTCCGCGCCGGGGCTCAGGGGTGGCGGGGCTCCGGCACGGCCGAGCCGCGTGGGCGGTAGAGCGCCCGGGAGCGCTCCGCGAGGTCCTTCGTGGCCGACGAGTTCGCCCAGGTGCCGAGCACGATCGACGCACCGGGCACGATCTTGGCCACCACCCGCTTGGCGGCCCGGACGCCGGCCATCTGGGCGAGCCGGATGCCGAGATTCAGCATGACCCGACCGAGCGGACGCTGCCCGCCCAGGCCGAACAGCGCGTCGGCGCGCTCCCGGCCGGCGGCGACCCCGAGCGCCAGCCGAGCGCTCTCGGCGACCTTGTGCACCCGTTGGAGCACCAGCAGGTCGGTCGCCCGGTCGGTGTGCAGCGGGTCGACGTCGTACGCGGCGGCGACGTGCAGCACCATCCGCGCCTGGGTCCAGGCGAGCACACCCACGTCGAGCACCGCGCCGGGCAGCCCGGCCGCGCCCGAGACGGCCCCGGAGAGGCGGGCCCGGTTGACGAACTTACGGACCGCCTGGTCGGCCAGGGCGTCGGCCGAGACGCCGGGCTGCTCGGCCCGGGCCCTACCGGCCCACTGCACGGCCTCCGGCCCGAGCCGGCGTACGGCCTCCAGGGCGAGGTGTTCCGGCGCGTACTGCGGATCGTCCCGCATCCGGTCCCAGAGTCGGGCCGGCGGACCCTCGGGGGCGTCGGCCGGCCCGGCCGGCGACTGGGGGGTGGGCACGGCGGGCTGGCCGCCGGTGGGCGGGGTGTCGGTCACCGGGTCTCCCCAGGGGTCGGTCCGGCGAGCAGGACGGCCGGTGAAACGGTCAGCGGCGGCGGTTGGAGAGCCGGGCTGCCAATCCCCTGAGCTTTTGCTGGGTGCCGGGCTTGGCCAGCTCGCGCCGGCCCCGGTCGACCAACTGCTGGCCCTTGGGCGATCTCAGGAACGTGCTGATCCGCTGCATCAGTGACATGGCGTCCTCCTGTCGGCGATCCCTCTGTCATGTGTACCCCGAGCCCGCAATGGATGTACCCGGGACGTGACAGACTCAACCCCCAACCGTCCACAGTGGGCGGAAGACTACCGCCCGCTCGGCACGATGGCGTCGACGACCCTGGTGGCCCGCCACTCGTGCTGCTGGTAGTACTCGCCGTACGCGGAGACCTGCACCGCCTGGGCGGCGTCGGTGAGCCGCATCTGCTCCCAGCCGGGCACCTGCTCCAGGGCGGTGAGGAACTGCCGGGTGGCGAACTCGGGGTCCATCAGCCGGCCGACCGGGCCCCAGCCGCTGCTGGAGCGCTGCTGGAACAGCCCGACCGAGTCGTGGTCCCAGCCGACGCCCTGATGCGGGTAGTCCTGCGACTCGGGCAGCACGCCGCTGGCGACGTTGTAGAGGTTGCTCTCCTGCATGGCGGTGGCCACCGCGATCACCAGGCCGCGGCGGGGGACACCCATCTTGCGGCCGGTGCGGACGATCGCCTCGGCGTTCTTCATCTGGTCCTCGTCCAGGCCGGCCACCGGGGCCGCGTGGGTCGGCCGCGCGGGCGCGGCCTTGCGCGCCGGGGTGGTGTCCGGGTCGGCGGGGGTCGCGACGGCGGACGGGGTGACGACGGGGGCGCTCGGGGCGGCGGTGCGCTCGTGGCCACGCGAGGCGCTCTGCTGCTCGGCACGCTGCGTCAACCCGGAGCTGCTGGCGTGCGGGTCGACCCGGGCCGCCGCCGCGTCGGCGGTCTCGTCCCGGCTCTGCGCCACGGCGGCCAGGCCGAGGCAGCAGACCACGCCGGTGGCCAGGGCCACCCGGGCGCGGCCGGGCCGACCGGTCAGGTCCCGGGCGTACGCCCGGAGCCTGCTCGCGGCAGTTGTCCGTTCGGCTGAGGTGCCATCCTCCATATCGGCGGTGGGGCTGCTCGGGGCGTACGGGTCGTCGAGGGTGCCGTCGTCACGCATCAACCGAGGCTAGGCAGGGGGAAACCCTGATTACGCACGGTGATCACGTGGCGCTCACCACAGATCAGGGGTGCTCTGGTGGACGACCGGGCCGGCTCGACCCGCCCGGGGAACGAACCTCGCGTACCGGATGAAGCTGGCGCGGCACGCAGGCCGACACGGCCGGCGACAGGGACGGACATCCGACCCCGCGCCCCCACATGATCGACAAACTCGGCCTTTGGGCCGAACCGCCCCTCAGCCGATCGGCTCGGGCGGCCGACCTGGCGGCGAAATAGGGTGATTAGTCCGGTCGCGCTCATCCGCCGGGCGACGGATCGCCCGACGCAGGAATGCATCAGGATGGCGGGTACGTTGCCCGAACCGGGTGCCGTCCGTCGCGTCGGCATCCGAGTAGGCACATTCCAGGGAGGTCCGCACCGGTGCTCGACCCACACGAGCTCTACCAGCTCACCGACGATTTGCCCGATCTCGGGCAACCGGTCCTGATCCAGGCCCTCACCGGGTTCGTGGACGCCGGCAACGCCAGCCGGCTTGCCCGCGAGCAGCTGCTCACCTCGCTGGAGGGTCGGCCGATCGCCACCTTCGACGTGGACCAGCTCTTCGACTACCGCTCGCGCCGACCGGTGATGACCTTCGTGGAGGACCACTGGGAGAGCTTCGACGCGCCCAAGCTGGAACTGCACCTGCTGCACGACGACGACGAGACCCCGTTCCTGCTGCTCACCGGCCCCGAGCCGGACCTGCAGTGGGAGCGGTTCGTGGCGGCCGTCGCCGGGCTCGCCGCGCGCCTGGACGTCCGGCTCACCGTGGGGCTCAACTCGATCCCGATGGCGGTACCGCACACCCGGCCCACCGGGGTGACCGCGCACGCCACCCGGCCCGACCTGATCGCCGGGTACGAGCCCTGGTTGCAGCGGGTCCAGGTGCCCAGCAGCGTCGGTCACCTGCTGGAGTTCCGCCTCGGCGAGCAGGGCCGCGACGCGCTCGGCTTCGCCGCCCACGTGCCGCACTACGTGGCGCAGACCGAGTACCCGGCCGCCGCCGAGGTGCTGCTCACCTCGGTGTCGCGCAGCACCGGGCTGCTGCTGCCCGGCGACGGGCTGCGCTCGGCCGCCGAGGTGGTCCGGGTCGAGATCGACCGGCAGGTCGCACAGACCGAGGACGCCGCGGCCCTGGTCCAGGCCCTGGAGGAGCAGTACGACGCGTTCGCCCGGGGTCGCGGCGAGAAGAGCCTGCTCGCCCCGGACGCCGGCCCGCTGCCCACCGCCGACGAACTCGGCGCGGAGTTGGAACGGTTCCTGGCCGAACAGACCCGTCCCGGCGACACCCCGGCCGGCTGACCCGGCTTCGCGGGGGCTCATGCGGCAGGCTGGGGGCATGCGCCTGGCGACGTGGAACGTGAACTCGGTGAAGGCCCGGCTGCCCCGGCTGCTGGAGTGGCTGGCCGACACCGGGCCGGAGGTGGTCTGCCTGCAGGAGACCAAATGCCCGGACGGCGCCTTCCCGGTCGCCGAGGTGGGCGAGCTGGGCTACCGCGTGGCCAGCCACAGCGACGGCCGGTGGAACGGGGTGGCCATCCTGTCCCGGGTCGGCCTGGCCGACGTCCGCGTCGGGTTCGCCGAGGAGCCCGGCTTCCCCGAGCCGGAGGCCCGCGCGATCTCCGCCACCTGCGACGGGGTGCGGGTCTGGTCGGTGTACGTGCCCAACGGCCGAACCCCGGAGGACCCGCACTACGCGTACAAGCTGGCCTGGTTCGCGGCGCTACGCGACGCGCTGGACGCGGAGCTGGCCGGCGGGCTGCCGCTGGCCGTCTGCGGCGACTTCAACGTCGCTCCGACCGACGCCGACGTGTGGGACCCGGCCGTCTTCACCCACTCCACGCACGTCACCCCGCCCGAACGCGCGGCCCTCGCGGCGCTGCGCGACCTGGGGCTCAGCGACGTGGTGCCGACCCCCATGAAGGGGCCACACCCCTTCACCTACTGGGACTACCGGGCAGGGATGTTCCACCAGAACAAGGGCATGCGGATCGACCTGGTGTACGCCTCGGCGCCGTTCACCCGGGCGGTCCGCTCGGCGTACGTGGACCGGGAGGCCCGTAAGGGCAAGGGCCCCTCGGATCACGCCCCGATCGTGGTCGACGCCGACCTGGTACCCGTCGTCGAGGGCTTCTGAGCCGGTCGCTGAGCCGATCCCGGCGGTCGCTGGGCCGGTCGCAGCCCTCCGCGCCCAGCGGGGGTGGCTAGGGTGGGCAGATGGCAGTCGTGAAGATCAACGCGATCGAGGTCCCGCCGGGTGCCGGCGCGGAGCTGGAGAAGCGGTTCGCCGCCCGTGCCGGGGCCGTGGAGAACTCCCCCGGTTTCCTCGGCTTCGAACTGCTCCGCCCGGTGGCCGGTGAGACCCGGTACTTCGTCTACACCCGGTGGGAGAGCGAAGAGGCCTACCAGGCCTGGGCCGCCGGTCCGTCCCGCGCCGCACACGCCGCCGCGCCCGGCGAGAAGCCCCGCCCTCCGGTCTCCACCGGCGCGAGCCTCCTGGAGTTCGAGGTGGCCCTGCACGTCCCCCAGCCCTAGGCGGTCCCGTGGGCTAGGTGGCGGAGAGGTCATGCCAACCAGACCGCCGCACTACCGGCGCATAGCCGATGACATTGAGCAGAAGATCCGCTCGGGCGAGTACTCACGTGGTCAGCAGTTGCCGTCAGTTTCCGAGATCGGCGAAATTTACAACGTCGCCCGTTCAACGGCCTACCGCGCCGTCAAGGAGCTGCACGAGCGGAACCTTGTCTACGGCCAGCAGGGCCAGGGTGTATTCGTCGCCGATTCCGAGTAGGTGCGCGGGTGGACGACCCGGGGACGAAGTCGGCGGGGTCAGGCGGTGCGCGAGGACTGCAGGGTCGCGAAGGCGATGACGTTGTCGGTGTAACCGGTGCCGCCGCCGACGAACTGGCCGCCGCAGGTGATCAGCCGTAGCCCGGCCGGCCCTTCGTGGCCGTAGATCCGATCGGCGGGCAGCCGGTCCTTCGGGAAGTGCTCGACGGTGTCGACCTTGAACACCACCACCGACCGGTCCGCCCGCGCCACCTCGATCAGGTCACCGGGGCGCAGCTTGCCGAGGTTGTAGAAGACGGACGGGCCGCTCTTGGTGTCCACGTGCCCGACGATCACCGCCGGGCCGGGCTCGCCGGGCGTGGGCCCGCGGTCGTACCAGCCGGTCTCATTGTGCCGCTCCAGCGGCGGTACGGCGATCGAGCCGTCCCGGGCCTGCCCCACCGGTGCCACCGGAGCTGCGATCTTGATCGTCGGCACCGACAGGCGCACCGGGCGGCTGGCCGACAGCCCGACCGACTCGCTGCGGGCCGGCTGGCCGTCGCCGCTGGCGCTCCAGTCGAGCGGGCCGACCGAGCGACCGAGCCCCGCACCGGTGGCGAAGACGCCGGCCAGCACCAGCACCACGGCCAGCGGAACCGACCAGGGTTTCCGGCCGGGCGGACGACTACGACGAGGCGCGATCGCGGTCGGCGGGCGATCGGCCACCGGAGGGTTGGCGGGGGGCGGCTGCGCGGGGCGGAAGATCTCCATGGCGGGCTCAGCGACGGGCGGTACGCGGCCGGCGCAGGGCCACCACGGCGAGGATCAGCCCGGTGATGGTGAGCGCCGCCCCGCCGGGCAGCAGCAGTTTGCCGGTCAGCCCTCCGCCACCGCCGAAGCCGGTGGCCGGGCCCCGACTGGGCACGGGCGAGGACGGAACCTTCTTGACCACCTGGAGCATCGTCGAGGCCGTCTCGCCGTCACGGCACTCCAGCTTGACCCGGTAGTTGCCGGGGCGGGTGCGCTCGCGCACCATCGGCGCGGCGGTGAGCACGCCGCCCTGCGGCTGCACCCCGATCGCGCCGAAGGCGTCGGAGACCACGGTGGCGCCCACCGAGTTGTCCCGGCAGCTGGCCCGGATACCGACCAGGTAGCCGGGCTGCACGGTGCTCGGACTCACCTCGACGAAGACGTCCACGACCGGGCCGGGCTGCGGTGCGCCATCCGCCGGGCCGGGCTGGGGCGCGCCGAGCGCGGGCGCGGCGGCCACGAGGACACCGGACACGGCGGGCAGGGCAGCGTAGGCAGGCGGAGGCGCGGCGGGGGCGGGCGCAGCGTGGGCGGGCGGGGCGGGGGCGGGCGCAGCGGCCAGCAGGGGGCCTGCCAGCAGGATCGCCACCGACAGGGTCACGCCGACGCGGGTCGTTGTCACGATGCCCCCTTCCGACGCCGTGCGGCTGCGCAGAGCAGCGCACCGCCCGGCCTGCCGTACCAAATCGATCCTCTCACTCCTGGTCGCACATCACATCCGATCCGCGGACCGCGTCGCGTACGCTCGGGTCGCTGTGACCACCACCGACCATGACCCCGCCATCCCGCCCGACAACCGGCCGATCCGTACCTTCCACCCCCGCCGGGGCCGGATGAGCGGCCGGCAGACCGACGCGCTGGACCGGCTCTGGCCCAGGTACGGCCTCGACGTGCCGGACGGCCCCGTCGACCTGGTCGACCTGTTCGGTCGGCGGGCGCCCGTGGTGCTGGAGATCGGCTCGGGCATGGGCGACAGCACCGCCACGATGGCCGCCGCCGACCCGGATCGAGATTATCTGGCGGTCGAGGTGCACACGCCGGGAATCGCGAACCTGCTCGACCTGGTGGACCGTGCCGGCCTGGGCAACGTACGGGTGGCGCTGGGCGACGCGTTGGACCTGGTCAGAGGCCTACCCGAGGGTGCCCTGGACGCGGTGCACATCTTCTTCCCGGACCCGTGGCCGAAGGCCCGCCACCACAAGCGCCGGATCATCCAGCCGGCGCACGTGGCGCTGCTGCGCTCCCGCCTGACCCCGGGCGGCACGCTGCACTGCGCGACCGACTGGGCCGAGTACGCCGATGCGATGCGGCAGACCCTGGACGCCGACCCGGAGTTGGTGGACGCGTACGGCGGATTCGGGCCGCGTCCGGCGCACCGCCCGGTGACGAAGTTCGAGCGGCGCGCGATCACGGCCGGCCGCCCGGTAGCGGACCTGATCTACCGCCGACGGTGAAAGGAAGGGCACCCTGTTAACGCCTAGCGTTGTACAAGGGTCCCTTCCTAACGGCGCTAACGGGAATGACGGCCGCCGGTTGGCGCCCGGGGGCATGATCCAGGCACCATGGACAAGCTATGACGCTCACCGCCGCGCTGCCGACAAGCGCTGACCCCGACACCCTCTTCGACTCGTTCGCCGGCTGGGCGAAGGAGCGCGGCCTCGACCTCTATCCCCATCAGGAGGAGGCGGTCATCGAGATCGTCTCCGGCGCCAACCTGATCATGAACACGCCCACCGGCTCGGGCAAGAGCCTGGTGGCGATCGCCGCGCACTTCGCGGCCCTCGCAGACAGCCGTACGACCTTCTACACCGCCCCGATCAAGGCACTGGTCTCGGAGAAGTTCTTCGCCCTCTGCGAGGTCTTCGGCGCCGAGAACGTCGGCATGCTGACCGGCGACGCCAGCGTCAACGCCGACGCGCCGATCATCTGCTGCACCGCGGAGATCCTGGCCAACCTCGCGCTGCGCGAGGGCGACCGGGCCGACGTCGGCCAGGTGATCATGGACGAGTTCCACTTCTACGCCGAGCCCGACCGGGGCTGGGCGTGGCAGGTGCCGATCATCGAGTTGCCGCAGGCGCAGTTCATCCTGATGTCCGCCACGCTGGGCGACACCACCCGGTTCGTCGACGACCTGACCCGCCGTACCGGTCGGCCGACCGCCGTCGTGCGCTCGGCGGAGCGGCCGGTCCCGCTGATCTTCTCGTACGCGATGACGCCGCTGCACGAGACGCTCGAGGAGCTGCTGGAGACCAAGCAGGCCCCGGTGTACGTGGTGCACTTCACCCAGGCCGCCGCCCTGGAGCGGGCCCAGGCGCTGATGAGCGTCAACGTCTGCAGTCGCGCCGAGAAGGACATGATCGCCGAGGCGATCGGCGGTTTCCGGTTCACCTCCGGCTTCGGCAAGACGCTGTCCCGGCTGGTCCGGCACGGCATCGGCGTGCACCACGCCGGCATGCTGCCCAAGTACCGCCGCCTCGTGGAGACCCTCGCCCAGGCTGGCCTACTCAAGGTCATCTGCGGCACCGACACGCTCGGCGTGGGCATCAACGTGCCGATCCGTACCGTGCTGTTCACCGGCCTGTCCAAGTACGACGGGATCCGGACCCGGCTGCTCAAGAACCGGGAGTTCCACCAGATCGCCGGGCGGGCCGGCCGGGCCGGTTTCGACACCATCGGCCGGGTGGTGGTGCAGGCCCCGGAACACGTGATCGACAACGAGAAGGCCCTCGCCAAGGCCGGTGACGATCCGAAGAAGCGCCGCAAGGTGGTCCGCAAGAAGCCGCCGGAGGGCTCGATCGGTTGGGGGCAGCCCACCTTCGACCGGCTGGTCGACGCCGAGCCGGAGCCGTTGACCTCCAGCTTCCAGGTCAGCCACTCGATGCTGCTCAACGTGATCGGCCGGCCCGGGGACGCGTTCACCGCGATGCGACACCTGCTCACCGACAACCACGAGGACGCCGCCGCGCAGCGCCGGCACATCCGCCGGGCGATCGCCATCTACCGGGCCCTGCGGGCCGGTGGCGTGGTCGAGGAGTTGCCCGAGCCGGACGAGACCGGCCGGCGGATCCGGCTCACCGTCGACCTCCAGCTCGATTTCGCGCTCAACCAGCCGCTCTCGCCCCTGGCGCTGGCCACCATCGAGCTGCTTGACGCCGAGTCTCCCTCGTACGCCCTGGACGTGCTCTCGGTGATCGAGTCGATCCTCGACGACCCCCGGCAGATCCTCTCCGCGCAGCAGTTCAAGGCCCGCGGCGAGGCGGTCGCCGCGATGAAGGCGGAGGGCATCGAGTACGAGGCCCGCCTCGAACTGCTCGACGAGGTGACCCACCCGAAGCCGCTCGCCGAGCTACTGGAGGCGGCGTACGAGATGTACCGGCAGGGGCACCCCTGGGTCGCCGACCACCAGCTGTCCCCCAAGGCCGTCGTCCGGGACATGTACGAGCGGGCGATGACCTTCACCGAGTACGTGCAGTTCTACGGACTGACCCGCTCGGAAGGCCTCGTCCTGCGCTACCTGGCCGACGCGTACAAGACACTGCGCCAGACCGTGCCCGAGGACGCCAAGACCGAGGAGCTGATCGACCTCATCGAGTGGCTGGGCGAGCTGGTCCGCCAGGTCGACTCCAGCCTGATCGACGAGTGGGAGCGGCTGCGCAACCCGTCCGACGTCGCCGAGGTGGCCCAGGCGCACGCGGCCCTGACCGACCGGCCGCCGGCGGTGACCCGTAACGCGCGGGCGTTCCGGGTACTGGTCCGCAACGCGCTGTTCCGTCGGGTCGAGCTGGCCGCGCTGCGCCGCTGGGACCTGCTCGCCGAGTTGGACGCGGGCGACGGCTGGGACTACGACGCGTGGTCCGACGCGCTGGGACCGTACTTCGAGGCGTACGACTCGATCGGGATCGGCCCGGACGCCCGGGGCCCGGCGCTGCTCATGATCGAGCAGGGCCGGGAGCGGTGGACCGTCCGGCAGATCCTGGACGACCCGGACGGCGACCACGACTGGGGTATCAGCGCCGAGGTCGACCTCGCCGCCTCGGACGAGGTCGGCGCCGCGGTCATCCGGGTCACCGACGTCGGCCAGCTCTGAAGAATTTCTCTTCAAGGGGTCGTCCGGTGCGTCCGGACGGCCCCTTTTCTTCCCTGGGCGATGTCAGGGTCGTCGATTAGAATGTATGTACTAATAAAGATCCTGACCTGCGAGATTACGACCCGGGAGGACGCCCGTGACCGCGCCAGCCTCCATGCCCATCACCCCCTACGCCACCCTGCTCGGCTTCACCCGCTACGTCGACCGCACCGGCCCCACCAAGGCGACCTTCGTGGGCGGGCTGCGCAAGCAGCGCGCCAGCCGCTCCGGCTTCAACCCGCACGGTCAGTTCGTCAAGGCGCTCAAGGCCGACATCGCCTTCCACACCGGCGGCACCCACCTGACCGGGGTCGTCGACGTGGTCAAACCACGCTGGCGCCCGCTCTACCAGGCACTGGTGCCCGGTGCCACGGCCTGGCTGCACTCCCTCGGCGAGCCGGCCGCCATCGACCTGGCCCAGACCCGCGACGCCCTGGCCATGCTGGGCGACCTACCCGTCAAGATCAACCCCCACTTCGGGGTACGCCACTCCGACGGCCGCGCCGAGGCGGTCCGGCTGCACTTCGACGAGACCCCGCCGACCGAGGAGTCGGTGCTCGCCACACTGCACCTGATGGCCCGACACATGGACGCGGTCCTGCCGCACGCCGAGCCGGTCCTGGTCGACGTCCGGCGCGGCCAGGCCCACCGCATGCCCGCCGACGCCAAGCCCGACCAGATCGAACGCTGGCTGGCCGGCGAAGCCGCCGCCTTCCGCGCCATCTGGTCCACCGCCGCCTAATCGCCCCACCCCACCCCACCCAACCCACGGCGCACCCGCCCCGCCGCAGGACGTCTGCCCGGCAAGATCGCGCTCGATCCAGGGTGTAGTGGTCTCCCGACGATGGGAGGCCACTACATCCATGTTCGGGCACGATCATGACGTGATCCCGCAGCGCGGGCAGCGCAGGCAGCGCGGGCAGCGCAGGCAGCGCGGGCAGCGCAGGCAGCGCGGGCAGCGCAGGCAGCGCGGGCAGCGCAGGCAGC